>NZ_JAJSOO010000002.1 GCF_029428875.1 Streptomyces sp. JH34
CGCCTTGTGCAGAGCCTTGCCGATGTCCGTGCCCGACTGGCGGTACTTCAGGAGGGAGACGGCCCCGCGAAGGCGCTGGACGGAATGGGCGTCCGAGACCTCCTCCATGCCCCATCGGCTGGGAAACATCGGTTCGTGGTCGTGGTCGAAGCGGACCAGGGCGAAACGGGTGCCCACACCGTCGTAACGCATCCGGGCGTCGATCATGGCGCCGAGCGCGTCCTTCAGGGCGTCCATGCGGGAGATGGTGGCATTCGTGCGCAGGCGGTTGAGCCAGCCGCCCCCGTCGCTGGGCGTCGCGGGGATGTCCTGGATACTCATGGAGCCGCTGCAGTCAGCCAGCACGACGATGTCGACACCGCTGCGCTCGCCCGGCGCGAAGAGCGTCAGCCGGGTCTCCGGGCCGACGCGGAAGAGGCCGTGCAGGGGCGACCCGCCGTGGTCCAGGGCCTGGCGTACCCGGAAGAGGCTGCCGGAGGCGTCGATCCAGACGTCGGGGGACGTCTCGAAGCCGTGGGCGAAGACGTGGCCGCAGAGGAGCGGGGCGCCGTGCAGCACCGTCGTGGCTTCGTCGAGGGACGGCCCCGGGGGCAGTTCGAGTTCCAGGGCGGCGGGGGTGATCGCGTCCGCGGACTCCAGCTCCCAGCCCTCCTCGGGCGTGACGCGGTGCTCGTGGACCAGGGCGGCGGAGACCACCACCACATCGGCGGGGACACCCGGTGTCGGCAACAGCCGCACCGCCACCGAACGCGTGCCACCGGTGTCGTGCACCTGGAGGACGCCCGCCGACTCCTCCGCCAGCTGGGACGGGGAGACGGCGAGCCGGTTGTCGCCGACCAGACCCGGGCCGGTCGCCGTGACGAGCCGGGTGCCGGTCGCCGAGAGCTTGAAGGCAGTCATCCGCGCTCCACTTGAATCTTCACACCCACACGCTGCTCCAGTTGCCTGACGGATGAGCCGCCCTTCCCCCGGAACAGTCCCTGGAGACGTTCCGGCAGTCGGACGAACAGGATCTGGCTGCGCGGCCGGAAGTCGGAGAACTCCACGGCGTCGGCGAGTTCGTGCCGGCCGCCTCGGCGCAGCTCCTGCACCAGGCGGTCGTAGTGACCGCGCCCTTCGATGTGCTGCTCCCGGAACCGCTGCACGTCCTCACGCCGCGATGTGCGGTGCCTGGCGAGCAGGTCCAGGGCGGTCGAGAGGTTCGTGTCCCTCGGGGTGCGGCCGCGCAGGCCCTCTTCGAGGGTGGTGAAGAGGCGGTCGATGGCCTCCATGTCGAGTACGGCCCCACGGGTGTTGATCAGGATGTGGCGCACGATGCTGATGCGCGGCAGCTGCACCCGGCGGCGGGTCGCCGACCTGCCCCGGCTGCCGCGGGCCACCGTGCCGGCCAGGATCAGGTCGATCAGACCCTCGGGCGAGGCCGAGGACAACTGCCGGTGGTGCGGAGTGCACAGTGCGAGGCCCCGGTTGTAGGAGCCGTACACCTGCCAGCGCCGTGCGTGCTCGGTGCAGATGCGGCGGCCGCACGGCCTCATCTCCGAGAGCGTGCGGTGCTCGCAGCGGATGTAGCCGCTGCCGGTGCAGTACTCGTGCTCGCACGCCGGGAAGCGCTCGGCGTAGCAGTCCTCGCAGTAGGCGACGGTGGCATCGCCGGGATGACGGCGCAGATGCGTCTCGCACCATGCCTTACGCGTACGGCACTTCGGGCCGCCGCACCAGAAGTCCGCCTTCTCGCCGCACCGGCACACGGGCTTGTGGCCAGGACAGGAGGCGCGCAGGCTGCCGTCCAGGAAGACGGCGTGCTCCTCGCAGACGCGGCCCATGCGTCGGCCCTCGTCGCAGCCCGGGCACTTGTACGGAGCGTAGGTGGTGGTGCGTGCCGTCAGGCAGGTGGTGCAGGCGTGCCGGATCTCGGGGGCCTCGAGGACCCCCCGGATCGCGAATCGCGTAGCGGCGCCGAGCGGCCGTGGCGCCGCGGCCGGGTCGAGGAACCACACCCCGACCTCGCCCTCGTCACCCAGATCGAACCTGACCCGCGGCCCGGCCAGCGGGTCCAGCGTCAGCACGGCCGGTTCCAGGCGCTCCCACAGCGACACGCACTCGTCCGTGGAGCGGGGGACGCGGCGGAACTCCCGCAGATCGAGGGTCACCGGTACGACCGGCGTGTCCTGGGTCATCGGTCGGCCTCCTCGGACGGAGCCACGAGCAGCACCTCGACCGTGCCGCGCTTCTCGTCCTCGCGGGCGGTGTAATGCGTGTCGGTCAGCAGGACGGTCCGTACCCCGTCGGGCGCCCGGCCCATCCGGCGCAGCGCCTCGCGCACCCGGGCGCGGTCCTGCGCGGGCAGGTCCCAGTGCATCAGCGCGACCCCGTGCTCGCCCGCCGCACGGAGGGCACGGGTCGCCGTGGCGTCCTCCCACGACGCCGGCGGCTTCTCGCACCGCACCCGTTGTCCGGCGCGCTGCCGCAGGACCCGCCGCAGCGTCCGCGCCTCGTCCCGGCCACGGGACCGCAGCGGGCGGGTGAGGTCGAGGGCGCCGCCCGTGCGGCAGTAGGAGCGGAGGGCTTCCACGATCTCGGGCGCGGGTATGTCCGGATCGGCGAGACGGTCCAGGAGCTTGTCGGCGCTGAGAGCCGCCGGGCGTCCGGGCTCCCGGCGTGACTCCGGCTTCCGGTCCCGCTCGGCCTCATGGGGCGGCTGCGACTGCGGCTGCGGCTGCGATGCGGGCCCCGTGACGCGGTCCGTGAGCCAGACCCGGGCAGCCGCCCAACTGCCGGGAGCAAGACTCCTGTTGGCCGCACCGAGGTGATCCGCCGTCAGCCAGTCCGGGGCGGTCAGGCCCTGAGCGAGGCGTTCGGGATCCAGGGAGGTCCGGTCATACCTGTGCCAGTGGGCCAGCAGGTCGTTCTCGTTGCGCACGAAGCCGGAGGCAGCCGCGGCCCCCGCCATCTCCACGCCGAGGAACAGGGGCGCCAGTTCATCTGTCGTCGCCTCCAACTGACGTAGAAAAGGCATGAGTTCGGTCAGCAGGGCGCGCACCGTGTGGCCGGCGGACCGGGTCCTGGGCGGCTCCTCCGTACGCCTTCCCTGTTCGACCAGGAGCTCGGCGGCCAGGCCGTGGGCGACGGCACGGGCACGGTTCTGCTCGACCAGGGACTGTGGCACCTGACGCACCCGCCGTCCCGTACGCTCCATGTCACGCGACCACATGGACAGGGCCTGCACGAGCAGTGCGTGGGCCAGCGTGCCGGCGACGGTCACCTGGGCGTCGAACAGCCGCACCGTGACGTCCCCGCCGGCATCCACCTCCGGCAGCCCGAGCGGGCTGATGTCCATGACCTCCAGCCGGCCGACCCGCTCCTCCTGGCGCAGTCTGGTACGCACCCGTTCCAGGTGCTCCGGCGCGCACGAGTCCAGGTAGCGGGTGCTGACCTGGTCGAACGAGCGTGAGAGACGAGCCGAGCCACCGGGTGCGACTCCGGCCGGGCCGTACAACTGGCGGCCGGTCAGGGCGATGAGGGACGCGGTGTGCTCCCGCAGGAGATTGGTGAACACCTCGCGCTGGACCGGGTTCAGCACCTCGGCGGAGTGCAGGTCGGCGCAGAGCCCGGCGGCGGGGTCGGGCTGCTGCTGCCGGCCTGCGGGGAGCAGCAGGCCGCCGCGCCGGCGGACGTCGGCGGCCACCCGGGCGACCGACACGGCCAGAGTCCCGGCGGCCCGGGCCCGGGCCGCCGGATCGTGCAGGGAGACCCGGCCGGAGTCGATCCACAGCGCACCGCGGGCGCGGCTGCCGCCCCGCACGACGTACGGTTGCCCGGCCGGGCCGGAGGGGAGGAGCGGAGGGTCGGCCAGCAGTGCGTCGACCAGGTCGGCGGCGCGCCGGCCGGGATCGGGGACGAACACGCTGTATCCCTTGGCGATCCGCTGCCTGAGCGGTGCCGAACGGTAGAGGGCGACCAGGGCCATCGTTCAGTCCTCCGCCCTGTCCCACACCGTGTCGGACACGAGCCCTCGCAGTGGGGGCAACGATGCGAACGCCGCGGCCGTGAGCAGCACCGCCACGGCGGTGGCGACCAGCAGCGTCCACGGACCCGGTGTGCCCCACAGCGCCCCGGCCGCGTACGCCACACCGAACGGCAGACCCACCGCCGACAGCAGCGCCAGCGCGACCGAGGCCCGACGCGAGCGGGCAGCCTCCACATGGCGGGCCGTCTCCGCGAGACCGGTTCCGGCGTGCGTCAGCAACTGTTCCAGGCGGTGCTGTTCCTGGAAGCGTTCGAGGAGTTCGTTGGCCTTGCCCCGCGAGGTGATGTGGGACGACCACAGCGCCCGGCGCAGTTCGATGAGGCGGCCTTCGAGCCGGAGCAGCCGGTGAGCGTCGGCCTCGCGCGCGGACAGCGCGGAGACCGTGTTGGCGAGGGAGTTGGCACCGAGGTGCTGGAGGCGGCCCAGCAGGAACACGTCGAGATAGATGGTGTGGACGTGGTGCGCGGCGGTGGCGTGGAACGTCCCTTCGCCGCCCGGGTCCGGGGAGAGGCCGACGAACGCCGTCCCGTCCCGCAGGACCAGCGCCTGCCAGTCGGCGGAGAAACGCACCCGCCCGGCGAACAGCGCGGTGTCCTCGGGATCGGGGGCGAAGCGCTCCAGTGGGCTGCGGGAGGCCAGCAGCCACAGCCATTGGTCGTGCGTCTCCCAGGCCGCGTACGCGGCGGGCATCACCGCAGGAGGCGGACCGTGCGGGAAGGTCACATGCGTCAGGGTCCAGGCGCGGCTCGCCCCGGCGGCCACGCGTACGCCCCTCGGCAGAAGCTTCGCCAGACGGCCGTGGTCGGTGGGCAGCGCCGCGAGGGCGGTCAGGTCGGTCCGGGGGTCGTCGCCCAGGTGCACGTGCAGGACGCAGAGGCCCGCGTCACGTTCCCTCAGACCTGCGGCGGCGGGCACGCGGAGTAACTCCATCGCCTCCACGGCGGGTTCGTCCGCGCCGCCCGGGTGACGCAGGTACCAGCGGGACGGGCGTGCAGGGGTGCCGAACAGGGACTCGCCGACGCGGGGTTCGAAGTACGTCAGACGCCGGTCGCGGTCCGCGGCCGACCCGTCGGAGAGTAACGCGGGCAGCGGACCCTCGGTCCACTCCGCGGGCAGGTGTTCCGGCGCCAACTCCACATCGAACACGACGCAGGACGAACCCCGCCGCGTCATCCGTCCCCCGGACATCCGCAGTCCCCCTCGACGACCATCGGTCTCAAAAGGTAACAGGATGAGGGTCGTCGCACGGTCGAGTGGGGAAACCGGCGGCAACGAGCGTGCAGCGGTCCGTCGGCACGGGGGGATCTGCCGCCGTGCGGCCGTCGGGGACACCTGGCCGTACCGTGGCTCGGGGCGGTGCGCCGGGGCCCCTCACGCCCGGCGGGCCGGCCCGGCCCGGGGCCGGGTACGCCGGGCGTACCTCCGGGTCTACCAGTGAGCGGGCCGGCTGAGCGAGGGAGGCAGCTCGGTGACCGCGTCGCCCTTGGCCGCGTTGAGCTGGGCCTGGGTGAGGAACAGCGCACCGGTGAGGTCGGCGCCGCGCAGGTCGGCGTCACGCAGGTCGGCGCCGATGAGGTCGGCATCGCGCAGGTCGGCCCCGCTGAGGTCGGCTGCGACGAGGAGGGCGCCGCGCAGGCTCGCCCCCCTGAGGTCGGCCCCGGACAGCTTCGCGCCCATCAGGTCGGCCCCGCGGTGGTTCCTCCTGCGGCCCGGGACCTGGGCCCGGACAAGCTCGCTGGCCTTCAGAAGCAGGGGGTTGACCTCGCCGCGCAGCGCGTTCACGTCGAGCCGGACGATCGATTCGGCGCTGTCGCGGGTCAGGCCGTCGAGGCGGGTCAGCGCCCGGCGCAGGTCCTTGTGGACGGGGCGGGCCGGTGCGAGGTCGAGGGCCTCGGTCACGTACCGGAGCAACTCGTGAAGCTGCCGCATGACGGGGAAGACCTCGAACATGGAGCGCGCCGACTTCGGCTCCTGGCGCCAGTCGGTGCCGCCGAAGGTGACCTGGGACACCTTCTGCCCGGCGCCGAAGCAGTCGAAGACGGTGCATCCGGGGAAGCCCTTGTCGCGGAGCTGTGTATGGATGCCGCAGCGGAAGTCCGACTGCAGGTTCGAGCACGGCTTCCCGGCGGGCTTGTCGACGGCGAAGTCGGCGGAGCGGGCGAAGGGCAGGGACACGCAGCACAGACCGAAGCAGTTGGCGCAGTCGGCCCGCAGCTCCTTGTGGTCCTGGGAGGGCCGGCCGCTGGGTGCTTCCCCGGGGTCGGGAGCTTCGGGGGCCGGCCGGTGCCTGTCGGCCCGAGGTCCTGAGCCGGCCCGCTGTGCCTCACGGCCCCGGCCGCCGGTGCCGCGCTCCCGGTCCTGGCCCACGGACGCGGACCGCGCGCGGCCCCCGCTCGTGGAGGATCGCTTACGCCCCCCGGGCGACGAGGGGGCTGCGTGCTGTGGTGACACCGTGCGGGCTCCTGCTGCGGTACGGGCACCGCTTGTCGCGGCGGCCTTCGGAGAACGGCGGCCATTCTCTCAGACGGTGAGCGAACGGTCGGAGCGGACCGCCTTCACCCAGACGGCAGTCACGGAGGATCTTGCAAGCCCTCATCCGGGCGAAGAGGTGCCCGAGCGCAGTCGGACAGCGCTGTCGATCCGGCTTTGGCTCCGGGCCTGGCAGACCCGCTGTCTCAGTCGCGAGCCTCGATCGTGCCGGCCTCGCCACGGACCTGAAGATCAATCACCCTGCGACCTTGATGCCCCCGCCGGACCGAACCTGGCCGGTTCCGGAGCCGATCACGCCCGCGCATGATCGGACGTCCAGTTCGGGTGACCCCTCCTCGGTGAAGTAGCGGTCCCTCTCGTTGTGGGGGACTCGCTCGCGGTCGTCACGGAACTCCGGCCCCCGATACGGCTGATGACCACGAGGCCGAAGCGTCGGCACCGCCCCACGGTGCACGCCGCTCCTTCAGGTCCGCTGTCGACGCGATCGCCCCGGTCCCCGTCGTACGGCGGTGCCGGTGCCGGTGCCGTTGCTGTGGCGGTACACCAGACAGACCGTTACGTCGGGATCGCGGACGGAATGGCGCCACTCGACGTGGTCGACGCAGTCGCACAAGCTGCGGTCAGTTCCGTGGTGACACTCAGGTGTTCGCCAGACCTATCCAGTACCTGAGCGGCGAGCGTCGTCAAGGACGTCACGCAGTGCCCAGTAGGCGGGTTTCACCTCGTACGTCGCGTCCCAGGGAAGAGCGTTTCCCGGACTCGGGGGATAGTGCCGCAGGTCAGCCGTGGAGCCGTACTTGTCGGTGAAGCCCCAGGTCGAGAACGAGGTGCAGTTGGGTTCTTCGCCGCAGACTGCGAGCTTCCCCGCCAACTGGCGGGCCTGGATGTCCTCTTCGTCCTCGCCGACGAGGACGTCCGCCTCCGACACCCGGGCCTTCAGGCCGAGCCCGGCCAGCGCCCGGACCTTGCGTCGGAAGACCTCGGGGTCGGTACGGTCGCCGACGGCGTATTCGTGGTCCTGGAAACCGACGCCGTCGATCGGAACGCCTCGCTCCTTCAACCGGATCAGCAGCGCGTAGAGGGCATCCCAGCGTGGGCCGTCCTCCTCCACCCCGTACTCGTTGAGGTACAGCACCGCGTGCGGGTCGGCCTCGCGGGCAGCATGGAAGGCGATGTCGATGTACTGCTCACCCATCGCTTCGAACCACAACTGTGGCCGCACGCCCCGGTTGCCGTTGGAGTAGTCCTCATCCTCGTCGGACATGGGCTCGTTCACCACGTCCCATTCCGCCACCTTCCCCCGGAAGTGGCCCGCTACCGCGCGTATGTGCTCCACCATGACGCGCCTGCGTTGCTCGTGCGTCATCTCGGCACGCATCCATGCGGGCAGGGCTTCGAACCAGACGAGGGTGTGGGCGTGCACCTTCATCCTGTTGGCTTCGGCGAAGTCCACCAAGGTATCGCCTTCCGCGAACGCGAACACGCCGCGTCGAGGCTGGACGAACTGCGGCTTGAAGTCGTTCTCCGGCGTAAGCATGGAGAACTCCTCACCCGCTGTCCGGCGGTAGGCGCTGTCAGTCAGCAAGGGTCCCGCGGCCAGGGCGGTTCCCATACGGATCGGGCGTGGGAGAACCGCCGCCAGATCACGCATCGCATCGCTGGACCGGGGCACTCGCAGGCCAGGCGCGTCCACGACGGACATCCGGCCCCGCCCCAGTGACCGCGCGTGGAGATCGCTGAGGGTCCAGCCCTTCCCGCGGGCTCCTGCATCCGCGCCGAACCAGATGCGGCCACTGCCGAAGACGTCCCGCGCGGGAACGGTTCCCACGACCCTGCCGTCGGCCTCCAGTACAAGCCTGTCTGCGCGGACTTCGACGGCGAGGCGGACTCCGAGCCCCAGGTCGCTCCCGAAGGTCCGGGTCATCGCAGGTCTGTCGGAGTCCCCGTCCCAGCGGTCGATCCGGAGCCTCCCGTCGACCACGCCGATGCGCACGCCGCGCCGTTCGTAGCGCCATTCGTCGTAGATGACCGGCGTCTCACCGTACAGATGCAGGTAGGCATCCGTGTCATCCGTGCGCCGCAGGCCGGCTTCGATCCGGACATCCCCTCGGAACACCATGTGGGGACCGCGCAGGTTCACCGGTGGGTTCGGCTGTCCGCCGGTACCGTCCTGGCGTGTGATGCGCCGGTCGAGCGCTGTGACCCGTACCCCTGTGTGCGTGGGTTTCCCGCCGGCGAAGTGAGCCCAGTCCCTGCCGTTGAGGAGGTCCTCCGCAGGTCCCCCCGCGGGCGCGGAGGTGTCGGCACGGTCCCCCGAGACACCAGCGACCAGGGCACACACAACCGCGATGACAGCGCTCTTTCGAAACCGCATGAACAGCAGCACTCCGTATCCTCGGCCCGTCTTCCGACGGCATCGCCGCCCTCTGCCACACCGTCGCCGAGCACCGTCCTCCTCAGCCGCGGCAAGAGCGGTGCGCGACCGCTCGCGCCGCCCCGCGGTGACTGATCGCCATTGTTTCAGGTGCGAGTGAGGGACCGTCGGGCGAGGGCCGTTCGGGAACGACGGCCGGAGAAGCGGTCGGTACGGTCGGCAATGGGATCGTTTCGTCCTCGTTCCGCAGCTCGCGGGGCTGGTGTGGTCCGGGGGTGACGGACTCCTGCCGGTCAGCAATCGTGATCACTGCGGGGGTGATCGTCGGTCACCTCTGGACCCGGTGTTCGCGATGACGAGAGGGGCCCGCAGGAGGGTGGCCGCGTGGCGGGCGTTCATGCGGACCTCGGTCAGGATGCGCCAGGACTCGAGGTGGGCGAACCCGTGCTCGACGGCGGCGCGTTCGCGGCTGATCAGCCGGTTCGCTTCCTTCTCGGCATCGGTGATGCCTTGAGCTTGTTGATCAGCCGCTCGGTGGCGTTTCCCTCCTCGTAGAGGTCGGCGTCGGACGGGCCGACGGAGACTGCGGCGGAGCCCTTTCCCTGATCCGGCCCAGACCTTTTTCGCCCTGGGGTCCCGATCGCCCCTGAGCGGTTCCCGACCAGACCCGGAGAAGCCCCTGACAGGGGCTCCACATGGTCGCCGGTGCACCTGACGTGACGACGGTGCCCGAGCCGGCCGCACGCCTGACCCAACCGCTCTCTTCACGAGGAGGATCCATGCCGTTAAGGGGCGGATCCGCACTGCGGCGCAGTGCCGCGCGAGGCACGGCCATGGCCGTGGCAGCCGCCATGGCCGTCATTACCGGCCTCGCCGCCGCTCCCGCGGTCCACGCGTCGCCGTCTGCCACCGGGGCCCTGCGGTGGGCACCGTGTGACGACCCGGAGGAGCCGGGAGCCGAGTGGTCGAACGGCGACGGACCGGGGGAGGGGTGGTGGCGGACCGTGCGCGCACGGGGGGCAACCGTGAACCGCACAGCTGGGATCCGGGACACAGGTCGCCTCACGGAGACCGGTGGACGCCGGCCCGTGCCTCCAGCCGTCGACCGGACCGCCCGGGAGCGCTCAGGGCAGCAGTGCCACGGCCCTGGCCCAGCCCGCGCCCGCTCCCGCGATCTTCACAGGGAAGCAGCTCACGTCGAACCCGGTGGGAGCCGGGAGCGACTCCAGGTGGGCGAGGCGCTCTATTTGGCAGTACTCCCGGTCGCGGCCCGCGAAGTGGGCGGGCCACAGAGCGCCGACTTCGCCGGTCCGCTGGTAGTGCTCGATCATGTGGCGGAAAGGTGCGTCCAGGCTGAACGCATCCGTGCCGATCACCCGCACGCCTTGGTCCAAGAGGTAGTGGGTGGCCGACCCGTCCAGGCCGGTGAAGTCCGTGAAGTAGGCAGGCGTTCCGGAGAGCCGGGACGCGCCGGTGCGGAGCAGCACGATCTCGCCCGCGCTCACCGTGTGGCCGATCCGTTTCAGCTCCCGGCGGACGAACGCGGCGTCCACGGTGCCGGGACCGGCACTGGAGAGGTCGAGGATCACTCCAGGGCCGTGGAACCACTCCAGCGGCAACTCGTCGATGTGGCGGGGCCGCCCGTCGCCGTAGGCCGCCACCGAGCCGTAGTGCGAGGGTGCATCGATGTGTGTGCCGGTGTGTGTGGTGAGGCTCAGTGTGTCGATCGACAGTAACTCCCCACCGGGCAGCACCGATGGGTCGAACTCTATGCCGAAGTGCGCGCGCATCTCCTCGCTCATGTGCTTGGCGCCGTCGGCGGCGCTCATCACCTGGTGCTCGACGGGTTCGGGCTCCCAGGCCGTCGCGTCGATCGGGGTGGAGAGGTCGATGATCCGCATGCTGTCCTCCGCTGTGTTCCGCAGGTCAGGGGTACGTGCTTCGTCAGGCGCGCAGGGTCAGACCGCCGTCGGCCGTGATCACCTGACCGTGTATCCACCGGGCGTCGTCGGAGCAGAGCAGCGCCACCACAGCGGCTATGTCGTCCGGGGTGGTCAGCCGTCCCGCCGGAGTCCTCGCGGCGAGGGCCCGCATCAGGTCGGAATCGCCGCTCCCCGGACCCTTGTCGAGCTTCGCGGTGGACACGCCGTTGACGGTGATGCCCAACGGGGCGAGCTCCACGGCCAGATAGCGGACCTGCGCCTCCAACGCGGCCTTGGCGATGCCGGCGCCGACGTAGCGGGGGACCACGCGCCGGGCGCCGGTGCTGGACACGACGACGACGCGTCCCGGGCCGCCCGCCATGGCCCGGGCGAGCGGCCGGACGCCGTACACCAGCGGCGCCAGCGCTGCCGTCAGGTCCGTGGCCATCCCCTCGGGCGCCGGATCCGCCGCGTCCATCGGATGGAACGAGACGGCGCTGTGCACGAAGAAGTCGAGGCGGTCGTGGTGCTGCCGGATCCCGCGCAGCAGTCGGGGCAGGGCGTCGGGCCGGGTGATGTCGCTCCGGAGCGCCGTGGCGGTCCCGGGCAGCTCCTCACCCTGGAGGGCGGTCACCGCTTCCTTCGCCCCGGCCTCGTCGTGCGCGTAGTTGAGGAACACGTGGCAGCCGCGGCGCATCAGCGTACGGGCGACAGCGAACCCCGTGCCCCGGGTACCGCCGGCCACGAGCGCGACCTTGCCGTCGGCGGGCCCACCCGGCCCCACGTCAGCTCGTCCCCGACATGTTCAGGTTGACGAGGCGCAGGAACTCGCCCGGCGTCCTCGCGACGCCGACGATCTCGTCGGCGATCGGCCCCCCGAACTCGCGCTCCACCCTGCTCACCGTCTCCAGCAGGGCGAGCGAGTCGTACCCGAGGTCGGTGAAGGGCACGTCGGTGATGTCACCGTCCAGATCGACGCCCTCGTCCTGGCCGGCCCCCTCACGCATGATCCTCTTCAGGTCTTCTGCGGTCATCATGACGGTTGCTCCTCCTGGAAAGTTCCGAGTCGATCCACACTTCGGGCCGTCCGGCTCGGCGCCGGTGCCCGGGCCGCGCTCTCCTCGGCCGAGAGTCGCCGCCGGGCATCCAGGCCCGCTCGAGTCGGCGTGGAGCGCCGCTCTCCAGCCCGGTTCGACCATGGTTCGACCCGGTGCGCACAGCCTGAGTGGCCCACCCCACGACCCCTACGACCGGACAGGCGAAGTCATGGCTCAGGCAGCGACACGGACAGCCCGGGACCGGACCGTGCACCGGCACGGTCCTCGGCTGGCCCATTCGGCACAGGTCGGCGACCGGGCCGGCGGGATACCCGGCTGGCTGGACGAACGCCGGCGAGCCGGCACGTTCGACGTCCGGTGCATCCCCTTCGACGAGATGGTGAAGTGGCGGATCGACCCGGACACCGGGAACCTGGTGCACGACAGCGGACGCTTCTTCTCCGTCGAGGGCCTGACGGTCCGTGGGGAATCCGGCACCACCTGGTCCCAGCCGATCATCAACCAGCCCGAGACCGGGGTGCTCGGCATCCTCGTCAAGGAGATAGACGGTGTCCTGCGGTTCCTGATGCAGGCCAAGATGGAACCCGGGAACATCGGCCTGTTCCAGCTCGGCCCCACCGTCCAGGCCACGCGCAGCAACTACACCGGAGTGCACCGGGGGCGCCCCACTCCTTACATCGAGTACTTCGTGGGGGAGCGGCGCGGCGAGGTGCTCACGGACGTGCTCCAGTCCGAACAGGGCGACAGCTTCCTGCGCAAGCGCAACCGCAACATGGTCGTGGAGATCACCGAGGACATCGAGGTCCGGGATGACTACCGCTGGCTCACCCTGGGCGAGATCCATCAGCTCCTCGCCGTGGACAACCTCGTCAACATGGACGCCCGCACGGTGCTGTCGTCGCTGCCGTTCCCCCCGAGGGACGAGGACGCGGCTCCGCACAGCGACACGGAGATCTTGAGCTGGCTCGCCGGGATCAAGACCCGCCACGAACGCGAGGTCGTCACCTTGCCGCTCGCCCGGATCGAGGACTGGCGGCGCACACCGGCGGAGATCGCCCGCAGCGACGGCCGCCACCTGCGGGTGCTCGCCGTCTCCGTGCGGGCGGGAAACCGCGAAGTGACCAGCTGGACACAGCCGTTGCTGGCCGCCCAGCGCCAGGGCATCGCCGCGTTCGTCGTCCGACGCACCGCGGGCGAGCCGCAGGTTCTCGTCCAGGGACTCACGCAGCCCGGCACCTTCGACGTCGCCGAGATGGCGCCGACCGTGCAGTGCGTGACGGACGGCTGGCACGATCTGCCTGAGAAGCCGCCCTACCTGGACTACGTGCTCGCCGTACCCGACGACCGCGTGCACTACTCGGCGCTGCTGTCCGAGGAGGGCGGCAGGTTCTACCGCCGCGACAACCGCTATCTGGTCGTCGAGGCCGACGAGACCCTCGGCGACGACCCGCCCGACGCCTACCGGTGGCTGGGGTTGTCCCAGCTCAAGCGGTTCACCGGTTACAGCAATCACGTGGACGTGGAGGCGCGTACCTTGATCGCCTGCCTCCAGTCCCTCTGGGGGAAGGAGCCCCTGTGGGCCCGAGGCTGAGGGTCGGCGTGCTCGGCTGCGCCTCCATCGCCCGCCGCAAGATGCTGCCCGCCCTGGCGTCGAACCCGTCGGTCCGGCTGGTGGCGGTGGCCAGCCGCACCGGCGAGAAGGCGGCCCGGTTCGCTGCTCCCTACGGGTGCGAGGC